>NZ_JASONC010000020.1:0-35322 GCF_030217065.1 Corynebacterium sp. UMB4614 | reverse complement strand
CAATATCGGAATCAGACCCTTGAACCCCTCACCGCCTAGAATTAAACCAGTCCAACTTTCGGGGGCTAGTTCATTATTGCCTCGGGGGTTTTGCGGGGGCTTCGTGAGGGCTTGGCTATTCACTCCACCCCCTATACGCGTGTCTGCTCACTAAACTAGGGTTAAAACCCGGACAACTTCGGCCGCCCCTGCGGCCCGTCTGCTCACGTATGCCCGATATATAAGGAGTGAAGACCGTGCACACCACGCTGTTACTAGTGGTCAAGATCGGCCTGCTCGTGCTGCTGTGGTTCTTCATTTGGATGACACTCCGCGCGCTTCGCAAGGATCTGAACTACGCGGCGAACCCCGGGGCTGCCGCTGGTGGTGGCGCGCCGATGGGCTACGCCGCCCCCCATGTTGGCCTGGCTGGTGGCACGTCTAGCAGCGGTTTCCGGGGCACGCGTCACCGCACGAATCCGCCGAAGTCCCTGATCATCACCAGTGGCCCGCTGACCGGGACCACACTGAACTTCCAGGGCTACGACGAGATCACGATCGGCCGTTCCTCGGTGTCCACACTGCAGCTGGAGGATGATTTCGCGTCGGGCACCCATGCCCGGCTCATCCGCCGGGGTCGGGACTGGTTCATCGAGGATCAGGATTCCCGCAACGGCACGTGGCTGAACGGCCAACGCATTGACCAGCCGGAACGGCTCGCCGAGGGAATGGAAGTCCGGATCGGGCAGACCCAGGTGAGGATGGAGCAATGACGGATCAGCGCTTGGCTTTAGATTTCGCCGCATCCTCCGACCGCGGTTTGGTGCGCACGAATAATGAGGACTCAGCCTACGCGGGCCCGCGCCTGCTGGCTCTCGCCGATGGCATGGGTGGCCACGCGGCCGGCGAGGTCGCCAGCCGCTTCTTGGTGGACACCCTGCGGACGCTGGACTCTCCGCTCCTGGACGAGCCGGATGAGCGCCGCCGCCTCACCTCCGTGCTGGAGCGCGCGGTGGATGAGGGCAATGAGCGCATCGCCTCCCACGTGGATGAGAACCCACAGCTGGAGGGCATGGGCTGCACCCTCACCGCGATCCTATTCAGCAACGCTAAGGCCGCGATGTGCCACGTCGGCGACTCCCGCGCCTACCGGCTGCGCGACGGGGAGCTCACGCAGATCACGAAGGACGATACTTTCGTCCAGACCCTCGTGGACGAGGGCAAGCTCGACGCCACGGACGCCAGCTCCCACCCCCAGCGCTCCCTGATCCTCAAGGCGCTTACCGGCCGGCCCGTGGAGCCAACCTTCACGGAGTTTGAGGTGCTGCCGGGCGACCGCTACATGCTGTGTTCCGATGGCCTCTCCGATCCGGTGAGCATCGACACGATGCGGGACATTCTGAACGCCTACGACCCTGCCACCGCAGCCGATCGCCTCGTCGAGATGGCGCTGCGCGGCGGTGGACCAGATAACGTCACCGTCGTCGTCGCGGATGTTGTGGACCTCGCCGATGTCGAGGACGACGCGTCAGGCGAGGGTAACGCGGCATGTTCTGCTGGTCGCGGCCCGCTGCCGGAGACCCCAGTGCTCGCCGGTGCTGCCTCCCCCACTATGCAGGAGAGCCGCAGCTTCGATACGCCCGCGGCCCGCGCCGCTGCCAGTGGCGCCAGCGTGACGAGCTCGCGGGCACCTCGGCCCCCGAAGGATCCCGAGGAGGTTTCGGAGCCGGCTGGGGCAGCCACCCTTGGCGACCCTGGTTCGGAGCCGGCTGCTGCGCCCGCATCCGGCGCGGCGGAACCCACCAGCGCAGACGGAACCGACGTCCCTAAAAAGAAACGGGGACGGGGCTGGATCGCCCTGGTCGTCGCATGCATCCTCGTCGTTGGGCTCGGAATCGCCGGATTCTTCGGTTACCAGAAGATCGGCGAGACCTACTTCGTCGCCGTGGAGGGCAAGCAGATCGTCGTGAAGAACGGGGTGCCCGGCTCCCTGCTGGGCCTCTCCCTGAACTCCACGCACCAGCGGATCTGCCTCGATGAATCTGCCTCCGTGCGACTCATCGGCGCAGATAATGGCTCCCCCGAGGACTGCCACCTCTTCCTGACCTCCGACCTGACCCCCTCGGCGCGAAGCACCGTCGAGAGCATGCCGGAGGACAGCTACCAGGCCGTCGTCGAGCAGGTGAATCGCCTGGCAGAGGAAACCCTGCCGGTGTGTGTCACCCGCGAGAAGAAGGACAATGGGAAGCGCCCCGGCGCAGACCGAGCCACGAGCACCGCCAGGAAGGGCGCTGAGGACCTGACGACCCCCGGCGTGTCCTGCCGGGAGGTGAAGTGAATTGACCAAGGGCTTTTTTAAGAGAAAGACCGAAGCCTGGCTGCTGCTGCTCACCGCAGTGGTCACCCTGACGGCGGTCGTATCGCTGGAGCTGGCGCAGGGCAATGAGCTCAGCTCCAGCATCTTCCTGCTGGTCGGTGGGTTCTTCCTCATCTTCCTGGTCGCGCACCTGGTGATGAACTGGGTGGCCTCCGACGCGGATCAGGTGATACTGCCCGTCGCAGCTCTCCTCAACGGGCTGGGTCTGGTGATGATTTACCGCATTGACCTGGCCACGGGCATGTCCCTGGCAAAGTCGCAGATCATGTGGATGGTTATCGGCGTTGGCCTGCTGGTGGCGGTGCTGGTGTTCCTGAAAGACCACCGCTCGCTGCAGGACTACGCCTATCTGATGGGCCTGGTGGGGCTGGTGTTGCTCGCGCTGCCAATCGTGTGGCCGACCAGCCTCAATGCGGACGCCAACGTGTGGATCTCTATCGGGCCTTTCTCCATCCAGCCGGGCGAGTTCGCGAAGATCCTGCTGCTGCTGTTCTTCGCCGCACTCCTGGTCAGCAAGCGACGCCTGTTCTCCGTGACGGGTAAGAGCCTGCTGGGGCTACAGTTCCCCCGCATGCGCGACATGGGACCGCTGTTCCTCGTGTGGGGACTGGCGATGGTCATTTCCGCCGCGCAGAACGACTTCGGCCCGGCCCTGCTTCTCTTCGCCACCGTGCTGGGGATGCTGTACATCGTGACGGAGCGCGCCTCCTGGGTGGTGCTCGGCGTGGGGCTGGCCTCGGTCGGCGCGGTCGCGGTGTACCAGGTGTCCGACAAGATCCAGACCCGTGTGGCGAACTTCGTGGACCCGTTCGCGGACTTCCACAACCGGGGTCTGCAGCTCGCGCAGTCCCTGTTTGGCCTCTCCTACGGCGGGATCACCGGCAAGGGGCTCGGCGAGGGCTATCCGGAGCTGATCCCGGTGGTGCAGTCGGACTTCATCCTCTCCGCCTTCGGCGAGGAGCTCGGCCTGATCGGCCTATCCGCGATCCTGCTTCTGTACGCAATCTTCGTGCTCCGCGGCTTCACGGTGAGCATGCACGCCAGCGATTCCTTCGGCAAACTCGTCGCCGCTGGCCTGTCCCTGACGGTCGCGGTGCAGGTCTTCGTTGTCGTGGCGGGTATTTCCAAGCTCATGCCGATGACCGGCCTGACGACCCCATTCCTTGCCCACGGTGGCTCCTCGCTGTTGGCGAACTACATCCTGCTGGCGATCCTGCTGCGGATCTCCGACTCTGCCCGCGCCCGGCGCGCGGTGCAGGACGAGGGCAGCAAGTCCGGCGGGATAGATGCCAAGTCCGAGGAGAAGCAGGGGGCTGCGCAGAACAACGCGGAAGGTGAGCTCGCGTGAATCGACCGATTAAAGCCGTAGCCATCTTCAGCATGATCTTGACGGTCATTCTGCTGATCAACCTGACCTATATTCAGGCCTTCCAGACCAAGGAGCTGGCGGAGAACCCGCTGAACGCGCGCCAGTTCTATGACATGAAGCAGCGCCAGCGCGGGCAGATCTCCGCTGGCGGGCAGGTACTGGCCGAGTCCGTGCGGGACGATAACGGCTACTACAACCGCCGCTACGTCTACGCCCCAGAGGCCTTCGGCTCGGTGGAGGGTTACTTCTCCGACCGCTTCGGTGCCTCCGGTATCGAGGCCAGCCAGAATTCCATTCTCTCGGGTGAGGACGACAGCCTCTTCGCTCGTCGTATGTGGGACCAGATCTCCGGCAAGGAGGTCCGTGGCGCGAATGTGGAGCTCACCTTAAGCCCGCAGGTGCAGCAGGTGGCCTACAACGAGCTGGCTAGCAAGGGTTACTCCGGCTCTGTCGTGGCCCTGCGCCCCTCGACGGGCGCGGTGCTGGCGATGGCCAGCACGCCCTCCTATAACCCGAGCGCGATCACGGATCAGTCCCCGGAGGCAGCGGCCGCGAACTTCGAGGCCCTCAGACAGGACGCAGGTTCCCCGCTGCTGAACCGCTCGACCCAGGTGACCCAACCCCCGGGCTCGTCCTTCAAGGTGATCACCACCGCCGCCGCACTACAGGCCGGCGATAATGCGGATACTCCGGTCAGCGCCGCCAGCCAGACCACGCTGCCGGACACGGTCACGACCCTAGAGAACTACGACGGCCAGCGCTGCGCGGGCGGGGAGACCACCACGCTGCGAGTGGCCTTCGAGAAGTCCTGCAACGTGCCCTTCGTCGAACTGGGCGTCAAGCACGGCGATGATCTTTTCCGTAAGACCGCGGAGGCCTTCGGCGTGGGTGATAGCTACGAGGGCCTGGGGCTGGGCATGCAGCGCTCGACGCTGGGTGACCTGCCGGACAAGGCGGCCCTGGGCCAGTCCGCGATCGGCCAGCGCGATGTCTCCCTGACCCCGCTGCAGAATGCCGTGATCGCGGCGACGATCGCCAACGGTGGTGTGCGCATGGAGCCGCACCTGGTCTCCAAGATCACGGGCCCGGATCTGAAGACCCTGAAGGAGACGAAGCCAAAGCGGCTGAACCGGGCGATTCCGAAGGAGACGGCAGAGCAGCTCAAGGAGCTCATGCAGGGCTCCGAGCGCGGTGGCGGCGGCTCGGCCACCATCGCGTCGAAGACCGGTACCGCCGAGCACGGCGAAGTTCGCGGCGCGGCCGCCCCGCACACGTGGTACATCGCGTTTTCCACTGAGGCGGACGTGGCCGTCGCCGTCCTGGTGGAAAACGGTGGCGGCATGGGCCAGGGCGCCACGGGTAACGCCGTGGCAGGCCCAATCGGCCGTGCCGTCATCGCAGCCGCGGAGCAGGAGCAGCGCTAAAAATGACTGAGCACCCAGAGCAGCACCAACCGGACCGCACGGATATCGAGTACACCCAGCGGCTATTGGGTGAGCGCTACCAGCTGAGCTGGATCGTGGGCCGAGGCGGGATGTCCACGGTGTGGCTCGCCCGCGACACCGTGGCGCAGCGGGACGTGGCCATCAAGATCCTGAAACCCGAATACACGGAGAGCCCGGAGTTCCGCGAGCGCTTCCGCAACGAGGCGGAGGCCGCGGAGCACTTCGATTCCCCGAATGTGGTCGCCACCTATGACTACGGGGAGATTTCCGCGGACGACTCCCAGCCCACGAACGAGACCCGTGCGGTGTTCTGCTACATCGTGATGGAGTACGTGCGCGGCGAGAGCCTGGCGGATGTGCTGCGCCGCGAGCGCCAGCTGCCGGAGCCCCTGGCCTTGGACCTGATCCGGCAGACCGCGATGGGCCTGGCGGCGATCCACGCCACCGGTACGGTGCACCGGGATATCAAGCCCGCCAACCTGCTGCTCACCGCCGATGGCACGGTGAAGATCACGGACTTCGGTATCGCGAAGGCCGCGCAGGCCGTGCCGCTGACCCAGACCGGCATGGTGGTGGGCACGGCCCAGTACGTCTCCCCCGAGCAGGCGCAGGGCCGGGAGGTCACCGCCGCTTCCGATGTCTACTCCCTCGGCGTGGTGGCCTACGAGGTGCTGGCTGGCCACCGGCCATTCCGCGGGGACTCCTCCGTCTCGGTGGCGATCAAGCATATTTCCGAACAGCCGGAGCCCCTGCCCGAGGAGCTCAGCGCCCCGCTGCGCGAGCTGGTGAACACCTGCCTGCGCAAGAGCCCGCGTGCCCGCTACGCCGATGGCCAGGAGCTCGCGGAGGCCACCGCCGCTGTCCTTTCCGGGGCTCCGGCCCCTCGCCCGGCGGCCCTGTCCGCTGCCGACGCCGCCGCCCATACGGACGTCTTCGCTGCTCACGGTGGTGCCCGGGGTGCTGCTCCTGAGGATTCCGACGCGGAGCTCAGCCAGGTCGTGTCGGGCCCGGGTACGGCTGTCCCGCCGCGGCAGGGTCCCGCCCAAGGGCCGCGCAAGGCCAGCGCCGCGGGTGCTGCGGGGGCGGCGTCCTCCCGCTCGGCGGGTCGTCGCGGCGGGCAGCGCGGCTCTGCGACCCCGTGGATCGTGCTCGGGGTGGTTGTAGCCCTCGGCCTGGGTGTGATCGGCTACCTCCTGCTCAGCGATTCGAACTCCTCGACCCAGGAGCAGGAGACGAAGACCGTGACCAGCGAGGTCACGACCTCCCCCACCCAGGAGGAGTACGTCCCGCAGCAGCCGGTGGATCCCCGCCCGGAGAAGACCCAGCCGAGCGAGGACAATGGGTCAGATGACGGGGAGACCAGCTCGACCCGACCGGAACGTCCCAGGCAGTCGTCGACACGGCCGGGTAGACCGACGGGCACACAGCCCACACCGAGCAGCCCGCGCCAGCCCTCGCAGCCGTCCCAGCCAACGGCCCCGACGGAGGACAACCCCGTCCCGCCGGCTCCGGACCCGGGCGGCGAGCAGCCCAACCCGGGGAATAACGCGGAGGGCCCAACCGGCACGGGTACCTCCAACCCCGCCGATGGCGAGGTCGGGGCGCTGGGGCTGCGGGCGATCTAGCCGCAGCCCGGTGCCCAGTTGCGCGACCGGGCTTTCCGAGGCGAAGAAAACACTAAAGTAGTAATGGGAACTGTGGCGCGGTAAAGTTACCGGCTTTGAAGCAGATTCCGGGCGGGCACCCGCCCGAGCCGTACCGCGGCAGTACACAGTGAGTTGGAAGATCAGAGGAGGTCGGTCGTGGACCGTGACGGGGCGATCCTCGGTGGCCGATACCACCTAGGTGCCAAGATCGGCACTGGTGGCATGTCGGACGTTTATGCCGCCGTCGATGAGCTCCTCGGCCGCGAGGTCGCCGTCAAGATGATGCGGCCGGACCTCGCCCGCGACGAGAACTTCCTGGAGCGCTTCCGCCGCGAGGCGCAGAACGCTGCGAAGCTGAACCACCCGGCAATCGTGGCGGTGTACGACACCGGCCAGACCCCGCCGGAAGATGGCTCCGTGCCCTATATCGTGATGGAGCGCGTGCAGGGCGAAACGCTGCGCGACATCGTCCAGGAGTACGGCAAGATGCGGCTCACGGATGCCGCCGCCATCATGTCCCAGGTCCTGGAGGCGCTGCACTTCAGCCACGAGGCGGGCATCATCCACCGGGATATCAAGCCGGCGAACATCATGATCACCAACACCGGCGCGGTGAAGGTGATGGATTTCGGTATCGCCCGTGCCCTGTCTGATTCCTCTTCTGCGATGACGCAGACGGCCGCGGTCATCGGTACCGCCCAGTACCTCTCCCCGGAGCAGGCGCGGGGTAAGTCGGCGGATTCCCGCTCCGATATTTACGCTGCTGGCTGCGTGTTCTACGAGTTGGCGACAGGTCAGCCGCCGTTTTCCGGAGAGTCGCCGTTTTCGGTGGCTTTCCAGCATGTCCAGGACGCCCCGCCGGCACCGTCGACGGTCGAGGGCATGCATCTTTCCCACCGTGAGGCGGATAGTTTGGACGCCATCGTGCTCACCGCGATGGCGAAAAACCCCGACGACCGGCACGCGGACGCCAAGGAAATGGCGCTGGACCTGCGCCGGTTGAGCGAGGATCAGGTGCCACTGGTGGCGAAGCTGCCGGGCGCCACGGGTCCTGCGGGTGCTGCTGGCTCCTCGGATATGGGCGGGGGTCGGCACCGCGCGGATGAGTCCTCGGGTGCGGGCACGGCCGCCGCCGCAGGTCTCGGCGCTGCCGGCCTGGGCGCCGCGGGTGCTGCGGGCGCCACGGAGCGCACGGCGGAACACAACCTCGGCGGCCAGAACTTCGCCCAGAACGGCGAGCACGCCTCGGACCAGGGCGCTGGTGCCAACGGCGGTGGGGCTGCGGGGGCGTACCCGGCGGCCGCCGGCGCGGGTGGTGCAGGAGGCGAGCTGCCGACGTCCTACCCGGACCACGGCACCTACCCCGACACACAAACCCCGCTGATTGACGAGGAACCGAAACGGCGCTGGTGGATCCCGGTCGTGGCGATCCTCGCGGTGCTGTTCCTGCTGGGCGCCGGGACCTGGGCGTACATCGCCTCGGACCGGTCGGCCGCGACGGCGGAAACGGTCAACGTCCCAGACGTCAAGAACCTCACCCAAGACGAGGCCGAGCGCAAGCTCCACGACCTGGGCCTGGAGCTGCGCGTGAAGGAGCGTCCGCACGCCGATATCGAGCGCGGCCGTGTGATCCGCACGGAGCCGGGTCCGAATAGCTCGGTGCCGAAGGGCACGGAGATCTCGCTGGTGGTGTCCTCCGGTAAGGAGATCACCGAGGTTCCGGATCTGACGGGTAAGAACACCTCCGAGGCAGCGCAGCTGTTGAAGGAAGCCGGCCTGAGCCTGAATAACCGGGTGAAGGAGGAGCCCAGCGATTCCGTGCCGGAGGGCCAGATCACTGAGCAGTCCCCGGCGCAGGGTTCGCAGGTCTCGAAGGGCACGAAGGTCACCATCACGGTGTCCACGGGTCCGCAGGAAGTTCGTGTCCCGGTGGTCACGGGCCAGGATGTCGAGGGTGCGCGCTCCAACCTGGAGGCCTCGGGCTTCACGGTGCTCGTCATTGAGGTCGATTCCACGGAGCCGGAGGGCAAGGTCCTGAGCGTCAGCGACGAGGGCTCCCGACTGCGCGAGGGCTCCGAGGTCACCTTGACGGTCTCCCGCGGGAACCAGTTCCGCGTGCCGAATGTCTCGGGCAAGGAGTTCGGCCAGGTCTACGAGACCCTGCGTGCCGCGGGTTGGGAAGGCTCCCCGGATAAGCTGCGCCGCGTGGATGTTCCGACGAATGACCTGGGCCGGGTGGACCGGGTGGCGCGTCAGAAGCCGTCCGAGGGTGCCACCCTGGACAAGAACGCCACGGTCACGGTGGATGTCTTCATCTTCCGCCTGATCCCGTAGTTTCCGCCGTCGGCGGGGACTGTCGGCGCCCTACTTGCTCAGCGCACCGGTCACGGCAAGCTGCTCTTCCTCGATGCGGCCGAGCAGGTCCTCATCGATGGGGAAACCGGCTTCGATCAGCCAGTTCGCGAGCATGCGGTGGCCGTATTGGGTCATCACGGACTCCGGGTGGAACTGCACGGAGTGCACCGGCAGGCTGGTGTGCCGCATCGCCATGATCATTCCGGAATCCACCCGCCCGGTGACCGCCAGCTCCTCGGGCACGGAGCCCGGGTCGACGGTCAGCGAGTGGTAGCGGGTGACGGTGAATGGACTCGGGATGCCCTGCAGCACGCCGGTGCCGTCGTGGGTCACGGGCGAGGTTTTGCCGTGGTAGAGCTCGTCTGCGCGCACGACTTGGCCCCCAAAGTGCAGGCCGATGGCCTGGTGGCCGAGGCACACGCCGAACAGTGGAATGCCCTGATCCACGGCCACGCGGATGACCTGCATGAGGTGCCCGGCGGCGGTGGGTTCGCCCGGCCCCGGGGACAGCAGGACGGCATCGAACTGACCAAGCACATCGGCGAGGTCGGCGTCGTCGAAACCTGCCTCACCGCCGAGCTCGGGTGCGTTATTGCGCCACACCACGCAGTTCTGCTCGTGGTAGCCGAGCTGCCCGAGGTACTGGACGAGGTTATAAACGAAACTGTCGAAGTTATCGACGACCAAGATGCGCATGGGCTGATTCTATCGCTGTCATGTTGCACCTGTGCCGCCATGCCCCGTGTGGTGCGGAATTGTCGGGTGTAGCTGCTAATATTGGCCGTTGTATTGGAAGCTGCCTTGGCAGCTGGAAGCACTGCCCTGTAATGGAAGCGAATTATGCCTAAGTCAAAGATCAATTCCCCGGAGGAGAACTTCGATTCCAGCGCCGCCGCTGGGGTGGATCGCCGTACCCCGGTGAAGCTGAACGCCTCGGGCACGCCACGGTGGTACATCGTGATCATGCTGGGCCTGATGCTGCTGGGTCTGGCGTGGCTGGTCGTGAACTACATCGCCGGCCCGGCCATCCCGCTGATGGTCACCCTCGGCCCGTGGAATTACCTGATCGGGTTCGGCCTGTTCATCGTTGGTCTGTTGATGACGATGGGCTGGAAGTAACCCTTCTTCTTTTCTGCCCGCCCTGGTTGCCAGGGCGGGTTTTTAATTCAGGACGCCAACCGCGCCGGCTACGATGAGCGCTGCCGTACCGATGATAAGCGCGCCGGTTTCGGCCCGGCGGAGTTGTGCCGGACCTGCTGTTGGACCGAGCAGCCCGCGAACGGCAAGATAACTGGCCCCGCCGCCGAGGAAGCCACCAACGTGGCCCCAGAGCGACACCCCGGGGGTGTAGATCGTCCACGCGAAGTAGATCAGCACCATGACGATGGCCGAGGTCATCTGTTCACGCTGCGCGAGTTTCATGCCGAGCAGCATGGCCAGCAGCCCGTAGCCGACGGTTGAGGCCCCTCCCATGGTGGCTTCTGGTTGCAGGGTGAGGCAGGCGAGTGCTCCGCCGCCTGCGGAGGCGAGGATCATTCCGGCGGTGATGCGGTGCCCGAAGCGTTGCTCCACAGCTTGGCCGATGAAGTAGATGGCCAGCATGTTGAAGGCGATGTGGGCGGCATCGAGGTGCACGATCGAGGCGGTGGCGGCGCGCCACCATTGGCCGTGCTCCGCCATTTTCTCCGCGGAGAGGAGTAGTTCCCAACCGAAGTTTCGGGAGTCGCTGAGCGGGCTTTCGAGCGCGTAAACGACCCCGCGGCCGGAGAAACCCTGCTGAAATACGTGAAAGACCGCCTGCAGCGCCATGGCTGCATAGACGGTCACGTTGATCGCGATGAAAATCGCGATCACAGGGGTTTTACTGAGTGATCTCGACAGACTCGATCACCACGTCGTCGTTCGGACGATCCATGCGGTCGGTTGCCACACGGGAGATCTTCGCAACGACCTTCTGGGACTCCTTGTCGGTGACCTCACCGAAGATGGTGTGGCGGTTGTTCAGGTGCGGGGTGGCCGTCACCGTGATGAAGAACTGGGAGCCGTTGGTGCCCGGGCCGGCGTTGGCCATGGCCAGCAGGAATGGGCGGTCGAACTGCAGCTCAGGGTGGAACTCGTCCTCGAACTGGTAGCCCGGGCCGCCACGGCCGGTGCCGGTCGGGTCGCCGCCCTGGATCATGAAGCCGTCGATGATGCGGTGGAAGATCGCACCGTCGTAGAACGGGCCTTCGTTGCTGCCCTGAGCGTTCGGCTGGGAGTACTCCTTGGTGCCGTTGGCCAGGCCGACGAAGTTCTCGACGGTCTTCGGCGCGTGGTTGCCGAAGAGGTCGATGGAGATGTCCCCGTAGTTGGTGTGCAGAATTGCGGTTTCAGTCTTGTTAGTCACGCGCCCCAGTGTACTTCAATCGGCAGTCGCTGGGGCAGGGTGGTTGGGCTTCCGCAGCGGGCGGGCCGGGGCTAGCCATCAGGGTTGCTGCAACATGTTTTGAGCAAACCCCACGGCAGGATATCTGGGCTTTGCCTATCATGGGACTGTTGGTGAAATTTCAACGCAAGAGGAGATTCCTAGATGAATCCCAATACCCTCAAGCTGGCGCTGACTATTGCCCAGCAGCTGCGGAAGTCGCAGAAGAACCGTGCGCAGCGTAGGCAGCTCGCGGAGTTCGATGCGCTTCGCGATCAGCGAAATGTGACCTTGTCGGACGAGCAGCAGCAGGCTGTGCTGGCTGATTCGCCTGCTCACATCCGTGCTGTTGCGGAGGAAATGCGGAAGCAAGACGGCGCAGCCGAGGCTCTTGCGAAGGCTCGTGCGCTGCACGCAGCCCACGAGGAGAGCACCGCGCTAGCGGAGGGTAACTCCCCCGCTACGCAGTTTGATAACCCGCTGGCCAAGTCCGCGAAGAAGGCTCGGAAGGCCGCCAAGCGCAATTCGCTGCGAGGCAGGACGAGCCAGGGTATCTCTGATCTAAAGAACGAAAAAAATGAATTGAAGGAGAAGGGCATGGCTAACGCGACCGACGCGTTCAACCAGCTCGGCGACCGCGCCGAGGAGCTGTTCGAGGACGGCAAGAAGAAGCAGAAGAAGCTGGCTAAGCAGGCGAAGAAGGACGGCAAGAAGGCCCGCAAGGCTGCCAAGAAGAACAGCAAGGACCTGCGTTCCAACCTGCAGAACGTCGCTGACGACGCCCGCAACCTCGTCGAGGACCTGGGCGATAAGAAGAAGCAGCGCGAGCTCGCCAGCTCCGTGGCTGGCGCTTTCGCCGCTGGTCGTGCCGGTGCCCGCGCGGCCGCTGATGAGCTGTGGGAGGGTGCAACCCACGCGGCGGAGTCCGCTCGCGAGGCTGCCCAGAAGGAGGGCGCAAAGGCCCGCAAGCAGGAGACCCGCAGCGCGAATAAGCGTCTGAAGAAGGCTCAGAAGCGTGCGGCGAAGAAGGCGCAGCAGGCTGGTAAGCAGGCCCAGCAGACCCGCGATCAGCTGGAGTCCCGCGTGCAGGGCGGCCTGGAACAGGCTCGTTCCCAGTTCGCGAACCTGCAGGAGCAGGGCGCTGATCAGCTGAAGCAGACCAAGAAGGATGCTGCGAAGGCTAATAAGCAGGCAAAGAAGGACGCGAAGAAGCGTCGCAAGGCTGCCGAGCAGAACGTCAAGGCACTGAGCAAGCGCGGCCAGAAGAAGGTCGACAAGATCAACAAGAAGGCCCAGAAGAAGGCCGCCAAGCTGGAGCGTAAGCGCAACGGCAAGGGTAAGTTCGGCCGTAACATCCTGCTGGTTCTGCTGCTGGCTGCCGCTGGCGCGGCTGTCGCTGCCCTGCGCGAGAAGAAGCAGACCCCGGCGAAGTCCGCCCCGAAGGCTTCTGATTTCTCTGGCAAGGCCACGGGTTCCGCCGCGAAGCCGAAGGCTGAGGAGGCTGCCGCGAAGGCGAAGGCCGCTGCTGCTGATGCTAAGGAAGCCGCCGCTTCCGCTGCTGCCGAGGCCAAGGCGAAGGCTGAGGACAAGGCCGAGGAGGTCAAGGAGCAGGCTTCCGACGCCAAGGCGAAGGCTGAGGCTAAGACCGAGGAGGTCAAGGAGCAGGCTTCCGACGCCAAGGACAAGGCTGAGGCTAAGGCCGAGGAGGTCAAGGAGCAGGCTTCCGACGCCAAGGACAAGGCTGAGGCTAAGGCTCGCGAGGAGAAGGCCAAGGCCGAGCAGAAGAAGGCTCAGGCTGAGCAGAAGAAGAACGAGGAGTCCAAGAAGGATTCCGGTTCCAAGGCTGGGGCCCCGAAGGCTCCGGGCGCGCCAGCTGCCCCGAAGGCACCGGGTGCACCGGCTGCTCCGAAGAAGGCCGATAACGCCAAGAAGGATTCCAAGGATGACGAGGGCGGCCGCCACCGCCTCTAAGGAATAACTTGCACTACCCGTGGGTCAGCCACGCTGGCGGTACCACCCCTGATGCGGGCGCCGCGGGCGTGCAACCCGGATCTCTGACGCTGCGCTGGCGGATCTTCCCGATTTCCGCTGGTCGCGGCGTTTCCGCGTGCCAGGGGGCTTTCCGCCGGGCCGCGAATACGGCATTCGCCGCGCTCCGCCACCAGGGCGGGGAGGCTGCGGATGCCGTTTTTCTGGACTCTGGTTCGGCGTTTCAGGGCGATACGGCGCGGTCTTTTCTCGCTTTCTCTTCCGCCCGCGCCGCTGTTCGCGGAGCTGTTGACGGCACCGTTCACAGCCCTGTTCCCGAGGTTGGGGACGACGCCAGCGCGGCCGATGGTCCCGGTTTCGCGGTGGGTTACCGTGTCCCGGGGCGCAGCGCCTGTGCCGATGCCGGCGACGCTGCTGCGGGTGTAGGGTCCGCGGGTGCGGACGCCGGGGATCCTGCCGCCTTCTATGACGCGCTGCGAGGGCAATTGCGGCGCATCCACGTGCCGGAGGACTTCCCCTCCCAGCTCACGGGCGGCTTCGCGCTCGGCTGGGTGGGCGCCTTCGGCTATGAGTTGAAGAACCTCTCCCCCGACGTGCTCGCCAGCGCCACCCGGCGCGGGGCAAGGCTCGGCGCCAAGCATGCGGCTGTACCCGCGCAGGGGGCAGTGGCTGAGCTCGGTGCCGGGAACGGCGGGGCCGCACCTCTGCGCCACCGCAGTCACCCGGACGCCGCCCTTCTGTTCGCGGACCGGGGGCTGGTCTTCTCCCCGCACGATGGCGCGGTGATCGCACTGGCCCTGGAACCCACGGGGGCATCGGGCGGGCCCGGCGGCGCACCAGGGGACGAGCCTCTCGCGTCTCCCGCCCCCGTCACGAGCCCCACGCCGGACGCCAGCCCGGCCGAGGCCTGGTTCCGGCAGCTCGAGGAACGTTTCGGAACTGGTCTGCGGGAGCTTTTCCCCACGGGCGCCGGGGATTCCAATGCCCCTGACAACGCCCCGGGCACCACCGCGCACGCAGCGCCGATCGTGACGAACCGAGCGGCCAGCGCACCCACCGAGTACCGGCTGGATCACGGCCACGAGCAGTATCTGGCCAATGTGCTGGCCTGCCAGGAGCACATCGCGGCCGGGGATAGCTACGAGCTATGCCTGACCACGACCGCCCGCGGCCCAGCGCTGGCCGACCCGTGGGGCGCGTACCAGCAACTGCGCAACACGAGCCCCGTCCCCTACGGCGCTTATCTGCAGTTCCCCGGCCTCGGCGCCGCGCCGGCAACGGATCCTGGCACTGCCTCCCCCTCACCTGTTGCGGTCAACCCAGCCTCGCGCACCGCCGCCACGCAGGCTGGCACCCCAGGGTTGCATGTGCTTTCGGCGTCCCCGGAACGCTTCCTGCGGATCCGCCGCACCGCTGCTGCCTCACCAGACGCACCTGCCAGCGCAGAGACGAGCACCAGTACAGCCACGAGCGCGCCCACCAGCACCGCCCCCGGCCCGCTCTTCGTCGAGGCCAAACCCATCAAGGGCACCCGTCCCCGCAGCACCGGTGCTGAGGACGAGCGGTGGCGTCGTGAACTGCAGAACAGCGAGAAGGATCGGGCGGAGAACCTCATGATCGTCGACCTGCTCCGCAACGACCTGGCGAAGATCTGCCGGCCGGGCAGCGTGCGGGTGCCGGAGCTGTTCGCGGTGGAAAGCTATAGTCACGTCCACCAGCTGGTCAGCACGATCACCGGCGAGCTGGATGGCGGCGCTGGAGCGGATGCCGTGGATTGCCTCGCGGCGTGTTTCCCGGGCGGGTCGATGACGGGCGCTCCGAAGGTTCGCTCGATGGAGCTGCTCGAGGATCTGGAAGGTACTGCGCGCGGGTTGTACTCCGGTGCGATTGGGTGGCTCTCCCCCACTGGCGAGGCGGATCTGTCCATCACGATCCGCACGCTCATCGACGATGGCCGCGAATCCAGCTTCGGGGTGGGCGGGGCGATCGTCGCGGACTCCGACCCCGAGGCGGAGTGGCAGGAAATCCTGGTCAAAGCCAGTGCCCTGCTGGAGGCGCTAGAGGCGCGAATCACCGAAAGCGCATAGCGCTCCCGGTCCCCCTCCCTGCCCAGATCACCCCGGTAGCAGCCACGCACCCCCAGCACCGCCTAGTCGTGGCGGTGCATATCCTTATTGCCGCCCACGTAGTGCAGCAGCTGGTGGATCCGATCGTCTACCAGCGAGTACAGCATCTGGCGACCGTCGCGTTCCACGGTGAGGATTCCGGCGTTGGACATGTAACGCAACGCTGCGGAGGCGGTGGCGGGCCGGAGTTCGCACTCGTTGGCTAGCTCCGTCATCGTCATCTGGGCGGGGCCCTGGTAGTGCAGGGTCAGCAATAGACGAAAGCGCGTCGGATCCGAGAGGATCTTAAACGACTGCCCCCAGTCCTCGACGAGCTGCAGAATGTCCTCTGGGGTGCCGGGGTGCTCGCTTGTGTGATCAGCGTGCTTCATGTCTACTCCACGTTCATTCAGGCCCAAGGGCGGTGGCCGCGGCCACCTCGCGCCCCACGGCCGGTGCGTCTGCGCCCGGCGCGCGGAGCGGCCCCTTCGGGCATCAACGTTGCTCTCTTACTCGATCTTATCCAGCGCGTCGGCCAGGCGCTGCACCGCAGCGTCGACGTCCGCCCACTTATCGAGGCCGAACAGGCCAATGCGGAAGGTGGCCAGGCCCTCTGGCTCGTCGATCATCAGGGGCACGCCACCCGCGATCTGCAGGCCGGCCTCCTTGAAGGCCGCGACGTAGTTCTTCTGCGGGTCCTTGGCGTTGACCACCACGACGGACGGCGCCTCGCAGCCCGGCGCGGCGACCGAGGTGTAGCCGCGCTCGGCGAAGAGCTCGCGGACCTTGCCGCCCAGCTCCTCCTGCTTGGCGCGCAGGGTCTCCAGGCCGACCTCCTGGGCTTCCTTCATGAGCTCCAGGTTGTGCAGCAGGGTGTCGGTGGCCATGGTGGCGTGGTAGCCCGCGCCACCATCCACGTAGCCATCGGCGATGGCGGTCCACTTCTTCAGATCCATCGCGAAGCTGCTGGTCTGGGTGTTTTCCATCGCCTTGCGGCCGTTTTCGCTGAACAGGACGTAGCCGGCTGCCGGGCTACCGGACCAGCCCTTCTGCGGCGCGGAGATCAGGACGTCAACGCCCGTCTTCTTCATGTCCACCCACAGGGTGCCGCTGGCCACGCAGTCGAGGACGAAGACGCCGCCGACCTTGTGCGTCGCTTCGGCGAGCTGCGTGATGTAGTCCTCGCTGATGATGATGCCGGAGGCGGTTTCCACGTGGGGAGCAAAGACCACGTCTGGCTTGTACTCGGCGATGGCGGCGGTAGCGTCCTTAATATCCATCGGCTCGAAGGTGGGCGCGCCTGCCTCGGTGGAGACCTGCTTGGCCTTGAGGACCTTGTGCTGGTCGGTGATCTTGCCGGTTTCGATGATCTGGGTCCAGCGGTAGCTGAAGAAGCCGTTGCGCAGGACGAGGGTCTTGGCGTCGTTCGCGAATTGGCGGGCCACGGACTCCATGGCGAAGGAGCCGCCACCTGGGATGATGGCCGCGGAGTGGGCGTTGTAGGTGCCGCGCAGGATGCCGAGCATGTCCTGCATGGCGTCCACGAACTTCGCGGACATGTGGTTCAGGGAGCGGTCGGAGAACACGACGGAGTATTCGACGAGCCCCTTGGGGTCAACGTTGTCTAGTGGGAGATTCATGTTTTCCAGAGTAGCGAGTTTCTTTCACGCAACCGGCACCGATTTTGTGTTTCGTCTGATTGAAAGTTCAACCTTTCGGCTGATGTGCTTTTCGGGGCTGGTTCATAGGCTTAGAAAGTATGAGGGAAAATCGTGGAGCAGTAAGCACGCAGAGCGCACCGGCGGCAGCTGGTTCGGCACGAGCGCATGCTCCGAATAAGTGGGCTGCGCTGGGGGTTCTGGCGTGTGGTCTGGCGCTAATCGTGCTGGACGGGACGATCGTCGGGGTGTCCATGCCGGCGATCATCGAGGCCCTGGACCTGGATCTGGCAGGTGCCCAGTGGGTGACGAGCCTGTATTCGGTGGTTTTCGCTGCCCTGCTGCTCACCGCGGGCAAGTTGGGGGACGCCAAGGGGCGGAGGACGTTATTCCTGGCCGGTGTGGCGCTGTTCGTTCTCGGTTCGGTGCTCGCCGGTCTGGCGGGGTCGGCCGGGGTGCTGATTGTGGCCCGGGTGGTGCAGGGCATCGGTGGCGCGGCGATTCTGCCGTCTACCCTGTCCAGCGTGAACTCCCTGTTCCAGGGGGACGACCGCGCCGCGGCGTTCGGCGTGTGGGGCGCGGTCATGGCGGGTGCCGCGGCGGTGGGCCCGCTGGCCGGTGGTCTGCTGACTGAGTATGCGGGCTGGCGGTTGATCTTCTGGGTCAACGTGCCGATCGGTGTGCTGCTCTTCGTCCTCGCCTTGAAGCTGGTGCCGAATACGAAGGGCCGGGCGGATGCGGGGCACGACGTCGCCGGCTTCCTGCTCTCGGCGATCGGTTTCGGTCTGCTGGTCTTCGCGATCATTCAGGGTCCGAAGATGGGCTGGTGGCCGTGGCCGGGGCTGGCCGGGATCGTCGGCGCGGTGGCGGTGGCTGCCTTCGTGGTGCTGGAGAATCGCCGGCGCAAGGCGCAGGACGCGGTCCTGCTGGACGTGGGCCTGTTCCAGGTTCCGACCTTCACGTGGGGCAACATCACCGCGCTGATGGTGGCCGTGGGCGAATTCGCCCTGGTCTTCGTGCTCCCCCTGTACCTGATCAACGCGCTGGGGCTGTCCACGATCACCACGGGTCTGGTCCTCGCGGCGATGGCGGCGGGCGCTTTCCTCAGCGGGGCGCTGGCCAGGCACCTGGCGGCGTGGATCGGCGCGAGCGGCACCGTGCTGCTGGGCCTGGGCCTGGAGGTCTTCGGCGTCCTGCAGCTCACCGCGGAACAGGCGCCGGACCGGCCACTGTGGCTGATCGTGGTCGCCCTGGTGATCTACGGGGTGGGCCTGGGCCTGGCATCCGCGCAGCTCACGAGCCTGGTGCTGAAGGACGTTCCGGTGGAGCAGTCCGGCCAGGGTTCGGCCACCCAGTCCACAGTCCGCCAGCTCGGATCAGCGCTTGGCGCGGCGATGGCGGGAGCGATGCTCTCCGCCGGGATGGCGTTCAACTCCCGGGACCTGACCGGCACCACTAGGGCGTGTCTCCTAATTGTGGGCCTGTGCTCGAGCATGATTGAGGTGTGTCACAACGGTCTAGATTTACGCAGTTCACGAATGCACAGTGGGAGCGAGTTGAACCACTTCTGCCAACGAATGAGGGCCGTAAAGGCCGCCCGTTTGGTGATAGCCGCCGCGTTGTAGAGGGCATCATCTACCGGTACCGCACCGAAATCCCGTGGCGAGATCTCCCCGACCGGTATGGTCCCTGGCAGACGGTGTGGAAGCGGCATCGCCGCTACGCAACCGACGGCACCTGGGACCGCGTATTCGCGCACATCCTCGCCGAGGCCGATGCAGTGGGCGACATTGACTGGAACGTGTCAATCGACGCGACGATCAACCGTGCTCATCAGCACGGTACGAACCTGCCGCGCCCTGATCAGGACACAGGGGGCTCTATCGAATTACAAGAATCTGCCGTTATGCGAGATTGAACCGGCAGGTCACGGGATCGGGAGATCACGCGGAGGGTTGAGCACGAAGGTACATTTTGCTGTCGAGGGGCATGGCCGGCCGCTGTCGATTGTGGTGACGGGCGGGCAACGCCATGATGGCGCGATGTTGCAGGAAGTCCTCGGCGATATTCGGGTCCCGAGAATTGGGTGCGGGCAGGCGCGGACGCGCCCTGATGCGTTGCTTGCTGATCGCGGGTACACGTCACGGGTGAACCGCGCGTATCTGCGTGAGCGCGGCATCGCCGCGGTGATTCCGGAGAAGTCTAATGAGATCGCTGCCAGGAAGCGTAAGGGTCGTGCTGGCGGGCGACCGCCCGGGTTTGATGCGGAGCTGTACAAAGACCGCAACGTGGTCGAGCGGGCCTTTGGGTTGATGAAGCAGTGGCGCGGGCTTGCGACGCGTTATGACAAGCTCGCGGTCACGTATCGCGCGGGAGTGGTGCTTGCGGCGATTCTGGTCTGGTTACGCATATAAGAGACACGCCCTAGCCAGCTGGCGGATGCGGCCCGCTCCTCGGCGGGCTCCGCGATCCCCGCCATGCGTGGCCAGGGCGTGCCGGGGCAGGTGCTGGACCCCGTGGTTGCGGCGTTTGCCAGCGGCACACGCTGGGCCTTGGTCTCCGCGATCGCGGCCTTGGTCATCGGCTTCCTGGCGGCCTTCATGGTCTCCAAGGCCAGGCGGGGCGACGTCCAAAACTAAAAAACGACACCACAAGAAGAACAAGAAACCAGAAAAGAAAAGGATGAGCGCAATGAAGAACGCGCAGAAGACCCTGTTTACCACCGCTTTCATTTACCTCGTGATCGGCATGCTCAGCGGCGTGTTCTACCGGGAGGTCACCAAGTTCAAGGAGTTCCCGGTCGATAACGCCACGCAGCTGAGCACGCTGCACACGCACCTGCTGGTGCTGGGCTTCATCGTCCCGCTGGTGGTGCTGGCCCTGGATAAGCTCTACGCGCTGGCTGGGTCGAAGCAGTTCACTTGGTTCTTCTACCTCTACAACATCGGCCTGGTGATCACCCTGGTGATGATGACTGTCCGCGGCTGGCTGCAGGTCTTGGCCGGCAGCCCGCTGGAGGAGACCCCGGAACTGAGCAAGGGCATGGATGCTGGGATCTCCGGCATGGCGGGTATCGGCCACATCCTGCTGGCCGTATCCCTGGTGCTGCTGATGGTGCGCCTGGGTGCGCGCATCAACACGGTGCAGGCGCAGGCCAAGCAGGTGAACGCCTAAACACTGACTGTGGCCGGGGTCACCCCGGCGCGCGTGATGGGCCACGGTGGCAGCCTGACGGCAGTTGTTCTCCAGCTGTTGCACAGGCTGCCGTCGTGGTTCTCGGCACTTCGTGCAGGTAGAATGACCTGCGGATTAAGTGACGATGAGAAAGGTGGCAGCCTCGGATATGTCGAAGAAGATCGATTTCGAGAAGCTGAACAACACGATCCAGTACGCCATGTGGTCGGCGTTTGAGATCAAGGCCGGCGTGCTCGGCGAGGATCGCGCGGCGGTTGCTGAGGACTTCCAGCAGTTCCTGGATTCCTACAAGGATTCCAGCGTGACCGTGCGTGGCGTGTATGACCTCACCGGCATGCGCCCGGAGGCGGACATCATGTTCTGGATCCACGGCGAGAAGCTGGAGGATCTGCAGGCCTTCTACCGCGCCTTCCGCCGCGAGACGCTGCTGGGTAAGGCGGCTGTCCCTTATCGCACGAACGCTGCACTGCACCGCCCAGCGGAGTTCAACAAGTCCCACGTCCCGGACTTCATGGTGGACCCGGAGCCGAAGGAGTGGATCTGCCTGTACCCCTTCGTCCGTACCCCGGAGTGGTACCTCATGGACGACGCCCCGCGCCGCAAGATGCTGGTCGACCACGGTGTGGAGGCCCGCAAGTACAACCGCGTCCGCGCGAACACGATTCCGTCCTTCGGCCTGGGCGACTACGAGTGGATGCTCGCCTTCGAGGCGCCGGATGTCGCTGAGGTCGTGGACCTGATGCGCACGATGCGTTACACCGAGGCCCGCAAGTACGTCTCCGAGGAGACCCCGTTCCTCACCGGCCGCATGATCACTGACTGGCTGCCGGAGTTCGTCGAGTCCCTGCCTTAAGGATTCGAGGCTCTCTGGGCGCAGGCCTCCGGGTCTGCGCCCTGCACATGGTCTGACAGAGTCGGACCAGGGTTCAGACACAAACCTACGAACACAGCCTCATTCCCCGCGATGGTGAACCCATACCTTGAGCTACGGCCTGCTAGTCCGTAATTCGGGGAGTCTGGAGTTGGTGGCTATCCATTGCGCCGCAGAGGGGTCAATCCAGGTAGACAACTTCTCTATGGCTAGCTGTGCTCGATCGAAATCTTCGTTTTCGTCCTGCCGGTTCTGTCTGATGATCGGCTCATGATGGGCACACCGATTACGCAGTTTGTAGACCACATCGACTTCACATCTGAATTCGTTGAGATTGGGGACCAAGACACCAGGCTTGCTTCCGTCAGTGATAGGTGTCGGTGTGCCGATCAAAGCTTTACGAACCAGCGGCCAGAGGGTCGAGGCGTAGGTCTTGGTGAACAGGTAGGCCCAAAAATCGAAGCTGAGTTCGGCGATGACCCGCCCCGGCGGTGGGGTTGGTTCTCTTCGTGTACGTGCACGTTGTTCTGCTTTCCTGATGGCCCTCTTGGCCGGTGTTACGAACGGGATGGCCGGGTTGGTGTACCACCTGGCCCCGTAGCGCGGAGCGACTGCGGTGTCTACGCAGTTTCGTAGCAGCACCTCGACATGCTGGAGGTCCTCCAGGAAAGCCTTGGTGACATGAGTATTCCAGAGATAGAGAGCTTCAGGGTCCGGGTGGTGGGCATAGGTGCTCATCCGCGCAGGCGAGAACCACTTGTCGAGATCGCTCGTTAGATTGTTGTTGGAATCCATGGGAACAAATGCTACGGTTGTGCATGAAAGCCCCGGAGAGATCCCTGCGTTTTAGACGCATATCGCCGGGGTTACTGAATTTTATGGGGGATATTAAGGAGCATAACGGCAGTGTATGCCCGAAAAAGACGCTCTCGCGAAAAGTTCGGGTTTTTCCTGTTCAGTCTGCGCATATCTGCCATCGGTCACCGCCTCAAACCATGCTTCCTCACCTATCCAATCTCGGCGCGAAGACCGAACACATACCTCCGGCTACGCCACCTCTATCAACACGACATAGTTCGCGAATAGGAGCTCCTGGCGCTGGCGCTCTGTCGTGAGCTTCCGTGGTGCGCCGAATGCTTTATCGACCTCACGGTCAAGGTCATCGTGGGCCTTGAGCAGCTCGGGGGCCATCGCCAACGGGTTGTAGTGCTCCGCTAGGGAACGCTCAGGGTGTAATGCTCGCGCGTCCAGCACCTTCTTCCCCGCGTCGATGATCCGCTGCCGAACCTTCTCGTCGAGGTCCGGAACGGGAAAAGTGTTCCATGTCAGAGTGGAAAAACGCAGGCGCGATTCTAACCTGCCTCCGACTGTGCGCTGCCAGGTAATGAACATTGAGGATGAAATTAGCGCGAAAGAAAGGCCTGACGGATCACTCACTGTAAACGCCAGGTTGCTGGCAATGGTACGAGTTCCCAGCTGCGTCGCAGTGTAATAGGGACGCGATTCACTTACGACCGAAGGAATACAAAGGTAGTCATGGTCTGGCTGGCGTATTTCTCCAAACAGGTGCGGGGTTCTCGCGAGATCAGCGGTGGCCTGCCGCTTCGACGCGGCGCGCACGTCCCGCACCGTACTAATGCGTTCCCGCAGCACTGGCGATTTCTCTAAGTCAGCTGCGTCGAATCCATCGGCCAACCACAAGCACCAGCGGTCAAGACCGCGCACCAGCTCCCGCGAGCCTTTAAACGGGCGCAGATACTTTGCCGCTACGGGGTCAGCGGCAACCGTGTCGTACTCGTCGACTTCCACGATGAGGTTGCCGCCGTCATTAGCCATGCTCCCGAACCGAGCTAGCTGAAGTTCCGGGGAAAGCGGTGTGCGCCGTGCGGTGACAAGCACATTTGGGCCATCAACCAAGTAGGCATTGATCCCCTTCTCGATACGCTGCTCCACCCCCCCCCCCCGTGGATTTCAGGGTAGTCCCACAGCCGCTGCTTAACGGCGCGTTTCTTGGTGAAGCCAACGATCACGCAGTGCACGGCCGCTTTACCCGGGGCCTCGGAGTCCCAAGCGAACGTGCGGTGCGCGTACTTGATCCGCCAGCCGTCTTGAATCAGCGGGCCGAAAAGCGCGGGAACGGGCTGACCTTGAGTGATCGAGTTCGTGGTGACAAACGCGAACTCACCCTGGCGTTTAGCAAGGAGTGTGCGTGACTGTGCGTGCCACCCGGTGACGTAGTCCATGTCGTTGACACCCTTCGTGGTGCCCCATACCCGCGCGAGGTCAGCCTTTTGCTCCTTGTTCTTCATACGGGCACCAATAAACGGTGGGTTGCCGAAGATATAGGTCATCCCGAAGGTCGCGGGGAGGATCTCCAGCCAATCCACGGCCAGTGCGTTCGCATGCTCAATGTGCGCTGTAATCGAAATCGGGAGGCGATCAGGCGCCAGCCCCACCCGGTCAGCCAGCTCCCGGTTGGCCTGATGGTCAACCAGGAACATCGCAGTCTCCGCAATACGGGCCGGCCACCAGTTCAACTCAATGCCATAGAACTGCCCGATGGATAGCTTCTGCTCCCACGAGATATCGAGCGCAAGATCCGTCGTGCCCTCGCGCTCACGGATGGCGACAATCACGTCCGTCTCGATCTTGCGCAGCTCGCGATAAGCCACGATGAGGAAGTTTCCCGAGCCACAGGCCGGGTCGCAGAACACCATGTCGGCCAAGCTGTCGCGGAATGCCCGCAACTTCGCCACCGGCGTGGACTTCGCCGCGATCAGCCGGTCGGCTTCAGCGCGCAGCTCGTCCAAAAACAGCGGACCAATGGTCTTCAGGATGTTCTTCTCGGAGGTGTAGTGCTCACCGTCATCCCGGCGGGCCTCCTTCGACTTCACCAGCTGGAACATCGACCCGAACAAGGCAGGGCTGATGTTCGTCCAACGGAACCGGCACGCATTCAGCAGCGCATCGCGCATCTCGGGGGTGAAGAACTGCGTGGGCATCGTCTCCGCGAAGATCGCCCCGTTGATGTACGGAAAACGCGCCATGGAATCCGGCACCCGGCGGCGCTGAGCCTCCGGGGTATTCAGCACCTCAAACAACGCACCAAGCTGGCTTCCCAAGTTCTCGCTGGTGGTGTGCTCCAGAACGAAGCGATAGAAGAGATCCTGCTCAATGACCCCGGAGTCCTCGGCGAACAGCAGGAACAGCAGACGGGTCAGATACATCGACGTCACCTGGACGGCGGCGTCTTCGTCCTCAGGGTTGGTCGGGGCCTCATCGCCGACTTCCTCGTCGACCTCGTCGCCGACCATTGCGGTGAACAGGTCGGCCATCAGGCGTGATGCCTGGATCGAGGCCTCCTGCTGCTCCTCCCGCGTGAGGGTGTCCTCGTAACCGGCGAGGAACTTCAGCTCATCAACGTGCTCGGTGACCTCCGCGAGCGGGAACTCAATGTCGAAGCGTTGTTCCGCCAAGCCGAGCCGCACCAGGCGGAGGCGTTCGAAGTCGCTGGCGAGGATGTAGCGGGGCTGCTCGGAAGGCGTAATCGTGCCACCGAGGAGGTAGTCGCGTGCCTGGTCCACCGCGACCTGAAGATCAACCCCCGGCTTCTTCGCTTCCCCGATCACCACACCCGGCCAAAACAGGTCGATATAGCCGTCCTTGCCGGTGCTCGCTCGCCGGGCGTCCGGCTCGAACAGGTCCATGCGGGAGGCGGTCACGCCGAAGCATTCGAAAAGCTCGGTCCAGTAGCTCTGCGCGTACTTGCGCTCAAGTCCGCCCTCGTCGTCGTTGCCCCAGCCGTCGAGGCGTTCCCGCCATCGCAGCTTGAAGCGGTCGAGGTTCTGACGCATGGTCGCCCGGTCCAGGCGAAGTGCAGTTGGAGAAGTCACGCTCTCACCATAGACAACGCACCAGACACGGGCCGCCTATTCGAACAGTCCTGCACCAACGACACACTCTCCCGGCGCTGGCCCGCACGATGTCCTGCGCCCGTCCGGGGCGTGTCTGCACCGGGTTCTAAGCTGGGGCTAGCGCCTGCTCAAGGCCGGGCGACGTCATTAAAAAAACCACAGCACCGCAACCACTATGAGGTGGGAAGTTAATTCTCGAGCAACTCATCGAGAAGCCTGCGTACCCGAGCGTCGATCTCATCGCGGACCAGGCGCATTCGCTCGATGCCCTCGATGCCCCGCTGGGACGGCTCGTCGATCCCCCACCGCTCGCACGTTCCGTGAGCATCCTCAGGTAGCTCCAACTGGGCATCCTCGCCGAGAATGGTGGTGCGGTCGACCTCCCGCAGTAGCTGCGGGTCGATCCCCTTCGGGGTTCCGCCGGACATGTCGGCCCCGATCTCACTAATCGCCTCCACGGACTGGGCGTTGAGTTCTGTGCCCGGTGTCGTGCCGGCAGAGTGGATCTCGACCCGGTCGCCAGCGTGCTGAGCGGCCAGGGCTGCGGCCATCTGGGACTTGCCGCCGTTGCTGACGCAGACAAACAGAACTCTCGGACGGGTACTCATGAGATGGCATTCTCCTTCTCAGATACAGCAGTCTGTGAAGACGATGTGGGGGATGCGGGCAGAGTCGGATCCTGGGGGAAGAGTTTCGGCCCCAACCACAGCATGACGTAGACCAGGCCGACGAGCACCGGGACCTCGATCAGCGGCCCGATGGTACCGGCCAGCGCCTGTGCGGAGTTCGCCCCGAAGGTACCGACCGCCACGGCGATGGCCAGCTCGAAGTTATTTCCTGCGGCCGTGAACGACACCGACGCCGACTGCGCGTAATTCATCCCCGACATCTTCGTGACAGCCAGCGCGAGGGCGAACATGCCCACGAAGTAGATCAGCAGTGGCACCGCTAGACGAGCCACGGTCCACGGTTGGGAGGTGATTTGCTCGCCTTGCAGGGAAAACAGAAGCACGATGGTATACAGCAGGCCGAGCAACGCCAGCGGGGAGATCGCTGGCAAGAAGGTGTCCTCGTACCAGGCACGCCCCTTGGTCTTCTCACCGATGAGTCGAGAGAGCACTCCGGCCAACAACGGGATGCCGAGGAAGACGAGCACGGAGGTGGCGATGGACCAGAAGGAAAACTCGGCCGAGGTGGTCGCCAGCCCCAGCCAGGAGGGCAGGATTTGGAGGTAGAACCAACCAAGCACGCTGAACATAATCACCTGGAACACCGAGTTGATGGCCACCAGCACGGCCGTGGCCTCCCGATCACCACACGACAGGTCCGACCAGACGAGCACCATCGCGATGCACCGAGCCAGGCCGACAATGATCAGCCCCGTGCGCAACTCCGGCTGATCAGGCAGGAAGATCCAGGCCAGAGCAAACATGAAAGCCGGGCCGATCAGCCAATTAAGGACGAGGGAAACGCCCATCAGGCGTTTATCGGCGACGATCTCCCGGGTCTTGTCGTAACGAACCTTCGCCAACGGCGGGTACATCATCACCAGCAAGCCAAGGGCGATCGGCAGGGATATCCCGCCGACCTCCAGGGCGCCCAGAGCGTCACTAATACCGGGGAACGTCCGGCCCAGGAGTAGGCCAACAGCCATGGCCAGAAGGATCCACACCGGCAGGAAGCGGTCTAAAAAGGACATGCGCGGGCGATGGGAAACAGTCATACGACCCCTTTTAAATATTGATGGTCATCGATACTAAAAGTAATCTTCATATAGATGACCGTCAATATAGGATGGCTATTATGACCCTCCCGCAGATCCTTCCACTCACTGATCTTGCCTCCTGTTGCTCACTCGGTTCTGGCCCCCTGACCGAGCAACAGGCCGAGCGTTATGCCACCTTGTTCAAGGTGCTGGCCGACCCTGCCCGCCTGCGGCTGCTGTCGAGGTTGGCGGCCGAGGGGTGTGGACCGGTCAGTGTCGGGGAACTAACAGAGAGGTCTGGGCTGAGTCAGCCAACTGTGTCTCACCACCTCAAACGATTGACTGAAGCCGGCTTGCTAGAGAAGGTGCGAGTTGGTCGGACGGTTACCCACCAGGTCCGCCCGGAACTGTTCGCAGAGCTGCGCACCGTGCTGCAGATGGACTGACCCGCCACCAACGAGCAGGACACGATCACACATGTGATCAACAAGGACGTCGCGGCGATCGTCGTACCGTTGCGCGGGGCGTGTCTGCACCGGGTTCTAAGCTGGGGTTAGCGCCTGCTTGAGGCGGGCGGCGTCGCTAAAAACACAGCACCACAACCACAACACCACACGAAAGGCGAGAGCATGACGGAAGAGACGAAGAAAAACGAGTCCCTAGCGGAGGCAATGGACACCGCTTACGACGCCGGCATCGAGATGCGGCGTGCGGTGATGGGCGATGATTTCGTGGACGCCGCGCTGGAGCGCAACGCGGGTAAAGACGGCGAGGAGCTGCAGAAGCACATCTCCGCGACCGTCTGGGGCTCCATCTGGAACCGGCCCGGCCTGGAGAAGCGGGATCGCAGCCTGTTGAATATCGGCATGCTCGTCGCACTGCGGGCCACCGGTGAGCTGCGCGGGCACGTCCGGGGCGGCCTGCGCAATGGGTTGACTCGCGAGGAGATCACCGAGGCCGTGCTGCACACCGCTGGGTACTGCGGGGCTCCTGCGGCCCTGAGCGCGATGAAGGTCGTGCAGGAGGTACTGGAGGAAGAGCTCGGGCCGAAGGAAAGCTAGCCCGGCGCGCTAGCTGCCCAGCGCATCCTCCAGATAGCGGTCGCGGCCTGCCCACAGGCCGGCGAGGAACTGCAGCACCACCAGGGCCACCAGGCCAGCCATGACGATGGACCACGGCTGGGCCACTCCCCCGCCGGAGAGCACGTCGTGCAACGCGCCCGCGCCAACCGGGCCGATCGCGGAGCAGGTATAGCCCGCGGTCTGGCTGAGCGCGCCCAGCCCCGCCGTGCCCGCCACCGTGCGGGTGCGCAGCATCGCCAGGGAGAACGCGATACCCGTAGCAGTGCCGTGCCCGATGCCGAAGAGCACGGCGAAAGCCATGCCCAGGTGCGCTGGCGCGAAGTACATGCCCGCCAGGCCCACGCCCAGGCCCACCGAGCCGATGGAGGTCGCCCACACCTGGCTGCGGGTGCGGTGCACAAAAATGCTCACCGCCAGGGCGCACGGGATGGCCACGAGGTTCACGACGGTGAGCATCTCGCCGCCCGCATTCTCCCCGCGTCCCTGCTCCAGGAACATCGTCGGCAGCCACGCGTTAACCGTGTAGAAGAGCACGGAGAGCACCGCGAAGTACACGCTCACCGCCCACGCCAACGGGGAGCGCAGCATGCTGCTCATCGCGATCGCCGGTGGGGCCGCCTTCGCACTAGATGCCACGCCGGAGGCTGCATTGGAGGCATCGGCGGCCTCCTCCCCGGCGCTGGCGCCCTCCGCAACACCGGACGCCCCGCCATTGTCAGTGAACTTCACCTTCGCCGCCGGGGTGCCCGGCCGCAGCTTCACGCGACCAACCTGCGGCAGCCACAGCGGCAGCGCAATTACCGCGAGGATCCCCCAGCTCAGCAGCGCGATCCGCCAGGACCCCGTGGCCCGGGCGATCGGCAGCGTCAGTCCACTGGCCAAGGCCGGGCCCGCATACAGGCTCACGGTGTACACGCCCATGAGAATGCCGCCCTTATCCGGGTAGCGCGCCTTAATAAACGCCGGCAACAGCACATTGCCGATCGTGATCGCCACGCCCACCACGGCCATGCCGACAAAAAGCGCAGTGGCGCTAGGCACCAGGCGGATCGCGAACCCCACCATCAGGATCACAAGGGCCGCGAGGATGGTGCGGGCCAGCCCGAACCGACGTCCCCACCCTGGGGCGCGCATGGAAAGAAGGACGAACGCGAGCAGCGGAACGGTCGTCAACAGGCCCGCCGCGGTGGCGCCGAGCGCGAGATCACCACGGATATCGGGGATCACGAAGGCCACGGAAATGATCGCCGGGCGCAGATTCAGCCCGACAAAGAAGATCCCCAGCAGGGCGATCAACATGCTGGGGCGGGCGGCGCGCTGTGCACGCCCTGCGGGTGCGCCAGTGGGTTCGGTCATCTCGCGTGGCTCTCCTTCGCTCGTCTCGGGGGTTGGTGGCCGGTGGCTGGTTCTCACCAGCGCCTGCCGGCAGCCCCAAACAGCTTAGTCAACGCTTAAACCGCCTCAACCAGGAGGCGTGAGCCTAAGCGAGCAGGTACTCCTGCGCGAGCACGACCGCCGCCATCAGCAGCACAAAGACCCCGAATGCGCGTTTCAGCTTCGCCGCCGGGATATGGGAGCCCAGCAGCGTGCCAAGGATCGTGCCGGCCATCGCAAGCCCGGTGAGGCTGCCGAGCGCCTGCCAGTCGACGTCCACGTGAAGGATGTGGGAGAGGAACCCCGAGGCCGACTGCATCGCCACAACCAACAGCGAGGTACCCACCGCGGCCGGCATTGTGAAGCCCACGAGCAGCGCCAGCGCTGGGACGACGAGGAAGCCGCCGCCCGCCCCGACCAGCCCGGAGATCACGCCGATGCCGAGTGCTGCGAGGACGATCTTCACTTTCTGCGCCTGGCTCAGCGGCAGGGTCGCTGCGGTTCCTACGCTGCTCGGGGTTGATTTACCCTTCGTGCGGCTCGGAGCGGCGGGTGGAGACGGCTTCCTGCCACGAACCATGCCAATGCCGGAGGCGATCATCACGATGGCGAAGATCGTCATGACGACGATGCCGGGCAGCAAGGCTGTCAGTTGCCCGCCCGCGAAGGCGCCCAGCATCGCCAGCCCACCGAAGACGACGCCCGTCCCCCACCGGACGTTGCCCTTCTTATGTCCTCGTTCCCGCTGTTCTTTGGTCGGGCGGGCGTGCAGGAAGGTGGAGAACAGGCTGGTGAGGCCGACGATGAACAGGGAGCCGGTGATGGAGTCCTGGGTGGGCCAGCCCGCGATATAGCTGAGGATCGGCACCATGAGGATTGCCCCGCCGCCGCCGAAGAGTCCAATGGTGATGCCAACGAGGATGGCAAGGACGTGGGTAGCAATCAGCGCTGCGGACAATCTTTCACTTCCTGGCTTGAGGGTGGTGCCGAAAGTTCTCTCAACTCTTGTGCCATCCATGCTAGATGGGGCTGTGGGCGCGGCTCACCGCTGGCCGGAAAAATTGGGGTAGAAAGCGCAAAACCATCGAGCGGGGGGGGATGCTCGATGGCTTTACTTCCGGGGAGTCACATCCCAACCATCCTCATCAGGGGGGGGTTGGAGGATATGCGGTTGGGCAGACATCAACCCGGCAAAAACGATAATAACGGTTTGGAAAAGATTTTAAAAGTCAACGCGAAATTTAATTTCATTTCGCCCGCGAATGCGCAGGTCAAGGCGTGGAAAATTCTTTGTTTTTCTAGGCTGTGATCCTGCTCACTGGAGGGGTTAGACCTTGTTTTTAACGCGCCCTCCGGCCGGTACAGGCAGGTACAGCAAAACCCCGGCCGTACTATTGCCGGGGCGATACTGCCGGACCGCTATTGCCGGATCCGCGGGAGCTAATTCCCGCGGGGCGCGCGGAGCCCCTTAGGCAACCGGGCCGCCGCAGTTCGGCCATGCGCCAGCGCCCTGACCGGCCAAAACCTTCTCAGCAATCTCGATCTGCTGCTCCTTCGTGGCCTGGTCAGCGGTCGGTGCGTACTGCGTGCCACCGAAGCCCGCCCAGGTCTGGGCCGAGAACTGCAGGCCACCGTAGTAGCCGTTGCCCGTGTTGATGTGCCAATCGCCGCCGGACTCACATGCTGCGACCTGATCCCACTGGCCAACAGTTGCTGCGTTTGCCGTCGGTGCAACCAGTGCCGGTGCTGCGATCACGCCGGCTGCCATTGCGAGGCGGGTCAGGTTGGTCTTGACGGACTTGCGCATAAAGTATTCGCTCCTTCGTCTTTCGGTAACGATGTGGTTACGAGCCCGCCAACCTACCCACCACGCACCCCCGTCCGTCAAGCGAATTCGCGGAAATCTGGCTTTTCACCCTGCCCGCTGTTACCCATGCAGGCCTCTCACCTGCGCGTATCCAAATGCCCTGATAATTCCCTGATGATGCCGCTACGGTGCCGCGTCACCGTCCTTTTCCCTCACCCTTTCCGCAGCGCCCGCCGCCCACTGGCGAGAACGAAGGGCATCGCCAGGCGCATGAGGACCGCCTGCGCGCCCACCCAGCGCTGGAAGCGGCCGCCGAGCGCGGGGAACACGATCTCTGCTGGCCTGCCGAACAGCGGGCGCTTCTTGAAGGATCGGACGATGGTCTCGGCAATGACCTCCGGGCCCACGGACTTCTCAGCGAAAGCCGCCACCGCCGAAGGGTCGCGCTTTTCCTGTTCCAGCATCTCCGTCCGTACCCCGGGCGGGTGCACCAGCGTGAACGCCACGCGGCTAGCGCGCTCCTCGATGGCGACGGTGTTGATGAATGCGCGCAACGCATGCTTGGTCGCGCCATAGGAGGAGTACCCGGGCAGGGGAAGGAAGCTGGTCATGGAGCACACGGTCACGATGTGCCCGCCGCGGTTCTTCATGTACCGCATGGCTTTCAGCGTGCCGTACATGGGGCCAAAGAAATTTACGTCCACCATCTGCCGATGCTGGTCACCCGAGAGATCACGTGCCCAACCGGTGTGGATCATCCCGGCGTTGTTCACCAGGATGTCCACCGGCCCAAGCTGGTGTTCCACGTCCTGGAAGACGGTGGCCCACGCGTCCTCGTCACGGACGTCGTGTTCCACACCGATGGCCCGAATGTTTCCGGGTAGTTCTTCAGCGACGGTGCGAGCGGCCTCGCCGTTGATGTCGGTGACGGCGACGTCGTAGCCAGCGTCGGCTGCTGCTTGAGCGGTTGCAGCTCCAATGCCGCGGCCAGCTCCAGTAATGAGTACAACGCCCATGCTTACGCCTCCAGATCGATGATCTCGATGCAGCCCTTGCGCGCGGGCCCACCGATCGTGGGGTCGTCGTTGATCGTCGTGGCGCAGAACAACGTGTGGCCGTTATCGCCGCCGAGCTCCACGTCGAGCGTCTTGTTGCCGGTGCGGATGCGCTCGACGATGTGGCCGCCGGGCTTCACGAGCACGACCTCCGCGCGCGTGGCATTGGCAATCCAGATCGATTGCCCGTCACTATCCAGCGCAATCCCATCGGGGGCCAGCGAGATGGGCAGGGCGTTCGCGATGCGGGGGTTTTCCAGCACCCCGGCTGCCGTGCGGACGATGGTGCCCAGCGGTGAACCGGAGTTGAGCTGCTGCCACAGGAATTCGGGCATGAGCTTGGCGTACGGCCGGGGGTTGGTCAATACGCCGGCCTCATCGACGTCGCATTCGGTCAGCTGCAGTCGCAGGGTCTCGGCGACGACGACGGTGCCGCCCGGCAACTGCACCGTTCCATTGGGGAACAGCATGTCCGGGCCGGTTCCCGCAACCGTGCCGTCCGGGGCGATGCACACCACCCGCGTTGACGGCGGTCCCGGTGGTTTATACAGGTGGGAGTTCGCATTGTCCCGGTGGAAGGCGTGGTAATCAAAACCGAAGTTGCCCACGTAGGCGTATCCATCGGGTGTGACCATCATGTCGTTGGCGTGGCCGCCGCAGTATTCACTGATGTCTGCATGTTGTGTCAGCTCGCCATCGGCGCTGCGCCGCCAGATGACGTGCTGGTCCATGGAGACGATGAGCATGTCACCGTTGGGGAGGAATCCCAGGCCGCCGGCGCGACCCGGGATTTCGCCCAAGACTTCTTCCCCACCTGGTTTGGTCCAGCGGTGCAGAGTCCCGGTTGCCATGTCTACGAAATAGAGGGCGCCCTGATGCCAACGGAGTGACTCGGGGACGCCGTACCCATCGAGAAGAACTTTCGTTGCCCTAACCATGCGGTCATAATAAGGCCGGAAAAGCCGAAGCGGGCGGACTTCCACAAAGAAATCAGCCCGCTAGTTCGACAACACGGCCCCAAGCACCTCGCCTTTTGCCCTGTCGAGACGGCGCGTCTGAGAAATCAGGACCGCATTGTGGAGATCGGCGTGGTGTTCGGAGGCCTGACGGCGGGAGTGTCTGGCGTGGTAGCGCTGATCAGCAAGTTGCGGAGTTAGAGCTCCGGGCATTATGCGTGCCGGATGTCCGGTTGGTGACCGGATTCAGCATTAGGCTTTCACCTCACCCCCTTCCCTACGGTTGAGAACAGCCACTCCCGCAAAAGCACGTCCGCACCGCCTAGTGACGAAGACATACGCGCCACTAGGAAGGGCGTGCCAATCTAGGACACATTTCGAACACCACTAGGAATTCCCAAGACCACGTTTGAGCGAACTTGCAAAAGCCGGTATAGAAATGTTGCAAAGTCGGGCATGAAACCGTTGCAAAAGCGGGTATAGTGCCCATATGCAGTACTTTTCACGCTTTGCAGATCAAGTATTGGAAGACTCCCTCCAGTTCATGGGAGGCGTCCTCCTTGAGGGGCCGCGCGCATGCGGGAAAACCTCTACCGCGCTCCAAAAGGCTGCAAGTTCTGTACGCCTCGACCGGTCCCCCGAGCTGATTACGCTGGCCGAATTGAACCCCGCAGCCTTACTCAACGGTCCAACCCCTCGTCTCATTGATGAGTGGCAGCTCGCGCCTTCCCTATGGAACACCATCCGCCACGAGATCGATGACCGTCAAGGACGCGGAGAGTTCATCCTTTCGGGGTCAGCGGCACCGGCCGATGACACCACGCGTCACTCCGGCGCGGGACGCTTTGCAAGATTACGAATGCGGCCAATGTCGCTCGCGGAGAGTGGGGCGTCGACAAGCCAGGTAAGCCTCGCATCGCTAGAACCGGGCGTTAGTGTAAGTGGAGCTTCCAAGCTCACATATAAGGACATGGCCGAGCAGGCCGTTCGTGGCGGATGGCCAGGGCTGCTCGGGGCGAGCACTCAGCAGGCGGTCATGTTTAACCGCTCATACCTGGACAACATTTTCGACGTGGAAGTGCCAGAAAACGTTGGCACACGCCACAACCAACTAAACATTCGCCGGACCTTGGCATCCATCGCTCGGAATATTTCTGGCGAAGCAACGTTGAAAACACTCGCTGCAGACGTGTCTTCGGATGCCACAACAGTCGACCCGAAAACGGTCTCCACGTACCTCCAGGCACTTACCCGGATATTCATCCTCGACGGGTTGCAACCTTGGAGCGTCGCGCTCCGATCTAAATCACGACTGCGCACCTCGCCGAAGCTCCATCTCGCTGACCCCAGCCTGGCCTGCGCCGCCTTGGGTATCGGTGTTGACCGCCTCGCGAACGACCCGGAGTTCTTCGGCCAGATCTTTGAGTCCATGGTCATTCGAGATCTGCGCGCGGCATCCGCCCTCCAGCACGGGCGCGTCTATCACTACCGTGACAACACGGCCCTTGAAGTTGACGCCATCATCGAATACCCCAAAGACGGCAAGTGGGGCGCCTGCGAAGTCAAACTCGGGGCATCGCAGATCCCACAAGCCGAAGCGAACCTCATCAAACTCCGTGACGAACGTGTCGACACCAACAAGATCGGGTCGCCTGCATACCTAGCCATCATCACAGCAACGGAATATGCATACACGCTTCCTAGCGGAGTGCACGTGATCCCCTTGGGAGTCCTGACCGCTTAGGGGCAGCAGAGGCTAGTCAAACTATTTTCACGGAACTGCACAAGCGGGTGTGCCACCCGTGAACTGCAGGTTTATCGCACCATCAGGAACGCAATCACCGCTCTGCGGCGCGGGCCTCGGAAGTTCCAAGCTGTAGTGCGTGGATACTAGTAACCCCAAAGCTAAGCGGAGGGGTCTGGTGGCGTCGCCACGGGTTAAGTAGCAAAAAAGGGGACGCGGACATTTTGTTGGACAGTTTCGGGTCACGCTACATGAAGTTTTCGGTAGGCGGTGATACTCACACCGCCTAGAC